>NC_002182.1 GCF_000006685.1 Chlamydia muridarum str. Nigg
GCAACTCTTGGTGGTAGACTTAGTCGGGATAGACTTTTGTGTAAAAAAAAAATAAACTCTTGAGACTCTGAATCAGAGTCATATTGTTTAAGAAAAGATGAACTCAAAATTTTACCACAGAAGTAGGCTATTCCTAACTTTTGGAGAAGCTTCGGAAATTTGGTTGTCAACGTTGTCCCCGCTAACTAGAAAGAATTATGCATCTGGAATTAAGTTTTTAGTTTCTCTGAAGGTTTTGGATTTAACCAAAACCTTAGATAACGCCATTTCCTTTGATCACAGCGAGTCTTTGTTTAAGATCAAATCTCTAACCATTTTTAATGGGAAACCTGTTTCAGAAGCTTCTAAACAAGCCAGAGCTGCTTGTTACATATCATTTACTAAGTTTTTGTACAGATTGACTAAGGGGTATATTAATCCTGCTATTCCTTTAAAAGACTTTGGTAACACTACATTTTTTAAAATTAGAGATAGAGTCAAAACAGTTTCGATTTCTAAGAAGGAGTGGACGGTATTTTTTGAAGCGCTTCGTTTGGTGAGTTATAGAGACTATCTAATTGGCAAATTAATTGTGCAAGGCATTAGGAAGTTAGACGAGATTTTATCTTTGTGCATGGAGGATCTCTTTTTTGCATCTAATCAAATTTCGTTTCGGATTAAAAAAAGACAAAATAAAGAGATTAATATCCCTATTACGTTTCCTTTCAGTTTGATGAAAGAATTGAAAGATTATGTTGGTGGAAGAAATGGGCGTGTGTTTATTTCTGAGGATGGATCTCCCATTGCAACAAGTCAAGTAGTGCATAATTTTAAAATAGCAGCGCTTCGGAGCGCAATGACAACTAAAATCACTCCCAGAGTGCTTCGAGCTAGCGCGTTGATTCATTTGAAACAAATGGGATTAAGAGATGAAGAAATTATGCGAGTTTCTTGTCTTTCCTCGAAGCAAAGTTTGTGTTCTTATGTTTGTTCTGGCGGGAACTCTTCTGTCGCAAATATACCAACTATATTGTGATATAATTAAAATTATATCCATTTAGTTGCCCTCAAAAGCAACTGTAGATTATATTAGGGCCATCTTCTTTGAGGCATTGTCTTCTCTAGAGGATTTATCGTACGCAAATACCATCTTTGCGGTTGTGTGTCCTGTGACCTTCATGATGTCGGAGTCCGAACACCCTAGGCGTTTGTACTCTGTCACAGCGGTTGCTCTAAGCACGTGAGGGGTTATCTTAAATGGGATAGATGCTTGCAGTCCTGCTTGAGAGAACGTGCGGGCAATTTGTCTTAACCCCACCATTTTTCCAGAACTAGTTACGAAGACCAAACCTCTTCGTGGCCCAATGTACTCTCTTAGAGCGTGCATGAACTTCTGAGGATAAGTTATAATAATCCTCTTTTCTGTCTGACGATTCTTAAGCTGGGAGAAAGAGATAGTTGCTTGTTGAAAGCAGATCTGATCGATCTCTAAGCTTAAGACTTCAGAAGAACGCTTACCTCCTTGCAGCATAGTTTGGGCGATCAACCAATCTCTGGGATTGATTTTTTTTAGTTCTTTCAAGAAAGAAGCTGTTTGCAATCTATTCATTGCATTTGTTTTTACAATTTCTCTGGTTTTGAAAAATGTTCGGCTGTTTTCTTGTTTAGAAGGTTGTGCGATAGAAACAATTCCCTGAGTCATTCTGTTTAAAAATCTAGTCAAAGAGATATAACTAGCTGCACGAACTTGTTTGGTGCCTTCTGTCCATGAAGCTTTTGACGATGGAATCTTTTTAATTGCATCCAATATCAAGTTATGATTCAAAAGAGAAAATTCTTGTAGATTCATGTCTAAAGACAATAGCCCAATCTTTTCTAAAGCTAAAAAAGAGCCTCGGTAAGATCTACAAGTATGCTGATTTAGTGATGCAGTCCAATGCATGATAACTTCGAATAAAGAGAAGCTTCTCATGCGTTTCCAGTAAGATTCTTGTCGGATTTTTAATACTTCCTGATAAGACTTTCCGATATATTCTAATGGCATTTCTTGCTGCAAAGATAAAATCCCTTTACCCACGAAATTCCTCGTGATATAACCTAAACGCAAATGTCCTGATTAGTGAAATAATCAGGTTATCATTAGGATAGCACGCGCTGCATTTTTTTAGAAAAGCATGAAAACTAATTCTGAAATAGAAAACCGCATGCAAGATATTGAGTATGCGTTACTAGGAAAAGCTTTGGTATTTGAAGACTGTACAGAGTACATTCTTAGGCAACTTGTTAATTACGAATTCAAGTGCTCTCGCCATAAAAACATATTCATTGTTTTTAAACACTTAAAAGACAACGCTCTGCCAATAACTGTAGATTCAGCTTGGGAAGAGCTGTTAAGAAGGCGTGTCAAAGATATAGATAAGTCTTATCTCGGTATAATGTTACATGATGCCATGTTTAACGATAAGCTCAGGCCTATTTCGCATACGGTTCTTTTAGATGACTTAAGTGTATGTAGCGCTGAAGAAAATTTAACTAATTTCATTTTTCGTTCGTTTAATGAATATAACGAAAATCCATTGAGACGATCACCATTTTTACTATTAGACCGCATAAAAGATCGTCTCGACAGAACTATCGCAAAAACTTTTTCTACTCGTAGCGTTAGAGGACGATCTGTTTATGATATCTTTTCTCAAGCAGAACTCGGAGTATTAGCTCGTATAAAAAAAAGAAGGGCGGCTTATTCTGAGAATAATGATTCATTTTATGACGGCTTGCCAACCGGATATCAAGATATTGATAGTAAAGGGGTTATTTTAGCGAACGGCAATTTTGTGATAATTGCAGCTCGGCCTTCTATAGGGAAAACCGCACTCGCTATTGATATAGCTATCAATATTGCTATCCATCAACGACGTAGAGTTGGTTTTTTATCTCTTGAAATGAGTGCAGGGCAAATAGTTGAAAGAATTATTTCTAACTTAACAGGGGTATCTGGAGAGAAATTACAAAGGGGCTCTCTATCTGAAGAAGAGATTTTTTGCATTGAAGAAGCAGGAAATACTATAAGAGATTCTCATCTTTATATTTGTAGTGACAACCAATATAAGCTCAATTTGATAGCGAATCAAATTCGTTTGTTAAAACGAGATGATCGTGTCGACGTTATTTTTATCGATTACTTACAACTTATTAACTCATCTGTTGGAGAAAATCGACAAAATGAAATAGCAGATATATCTAGAACTTTAAGGGGGTTAGCTGCAGAGCTAAACATTCCTATAGTTTGTTTGTCTCAATTATCCAGAAAAGTCGAGGATAGAGCAAACAAAGTTCCTATGCTGTCAGACCTAAGAGATAGCGGTCAAATAGAACAGGATGCAGATGTAATTTTGTTCATCAATAGAAAGGAAACTTCTCCTAATTGTGAAATAACAGTGGGTAAAAATAGACATGGATCGGTTTTCTCTACTGTATTACAGTTCGATCCAAAAACAAGTAAGTTCTCTGCTATTAAAAAAGTATGGTAAATTATAGCAACTGTCACTTCATTAGAAGTCCTATTCATCTTGAGAATCAGAAGTTTGGTAGAAGACCAGGTCAATTAATCAAGATATCTCCTAAGTTAGCTCAAAATGGCTTAGTAGAAGTCATAGGTCTTGACTTTCTTTCTTCTCATTACCACGCACTAGCTGCTATCCAGAGATTACTTACAGCTACAAATTATAAGGGGAATACAAAAGGAGTTGTATTATCAAGAGAATCAAACAGCTTCCAATTCGAAGGTTGGATTCCTCGAATTAGATTTACAAAAACAGAGTTCTTAGAAGCTTACGGCGTAAAACGATACAAAACATCTAGAAACAAATACGAATTTAGTGGGAAAGAATCTGAAACAGCTTTAGAGGCTCTGTATCATTTAGGACATCAACCTTTCTTGATAGTGGCAACCAGAACTCGATGGAATAATGGGACGCCTATTTTAGATCGTTATCAAACCCTTTCGCCTATTATTAGAATTTACGAAGGATGGGAAGGTCTAACTGATGAAGAAAATACAGAAATTGATGTAACACCATTCAATTCACCATCAACACGAAAGCATAAAGGATTCATTGTAGAACCTTGTCCCATCTTGGTAGATCAAATAGACTCTTATTTCGTAGTCAAGCCTGCGAACGTATACCAAGAAATAAAAATGCGTTTCCCAAACGCATCAAGATATGCTTACACCTTTATTGATTGGATAATTACTGCATCTGCCAAAAAGAAAAGAAAATTGACCAAAGAGAATTCTTGGCCAGAAAACTTGTCTCTGAATGTTAACGTTAAAAGCCTTGCGTATATTTTAAGGATGAATCGATATATCAGCACAAGAAACTGGAAAAAAATTGAAATGGCTATTGATAAATGTGTTGAAATAGCTATTCAACTAGGTTGGTTATCTAGTCGGAAACGAGTAGAGTTCTTAGAAGCATCTAAGCTGTCTAAAAAAGAGATCTTGTATTTAAACAAAGAACGCTTTGAAGAAATAACAAGAAAATCAAAAGAACAAATGAATCAATTCGAGCAAGAATTTAATTAAAAAATAGCAAAACTTGAAACTAAAAACCAAATTTATTTAAAGCTCAAAATAAAAAGAGTTTTTAAAATGGGAAATTCTGGTTTTTATTTGCATAACACTAGCAACTGTGTATTTGCCGACAATATTAAAGTTGGGCAAATGACAGAACCTCTTACAGATCAACAAATAATACTTGGGACATCGACAACTCCTGTCGCAGCAAAAATAACAGCTTCTGAAGGGATATCCTTAACAATAACAAACAATGCTCAAGCTAACTCTTCAGTAAATATTGGATTAGATGCTGAAAAAGCGTACCAACTTATTTTAGATAAGCTTGGCGACCAAATCTTTGATGGAATCACAGGATCCATAGTTGAGAGTGCTGTACAGGACATTATAGATAAGATTACCTCGGACCCTTCTCTAGGATTGTTGAAGGCTTTCTATAACTTCCAAATCACTGGGAAAATTCAATGTAACGGCCTATTCACATCTAGCAATGTAACAACTTTATTAGGAGGAACAGAAATAGGTAGATTTACAGTAACTCCTAGAAGTTCTGGAAGCATGTTTTTAGTTTCTGCAGATATCATTGCATCAAGAATGGAAGGTGGAGTTGTATTAGCCTTAGTAAAAGAAGGAGATACACAACCATGTGCGATTAGCTATGGCTATTCTTCTGGTGTGCCCAATTTATGTAGCTTAAAAACCTGTGTTACTAATTCCGGATCGACACCCACAACTTATTCATTACGAATAGGAGGATTAGAGAGCGGAGTTGTATGGGTTAATGCTCTATCCAATGGTAATGATATTCTTGGAATAACAAATACTTCTAACGTTTCTTTTTTGGAGGTGATACCTCAAAAAAACACTTAAATAATTTTATTGGAATTTTCTTATCGGTTTTATATTTAGAAGAAACAGTTCTAATTACGGGGGTTGTTATGCAAAACAAAAGAAAACTGAGAAACGATTTTATTAAAATTGTTAAAGATGTAGAAAAGGATTTCCCCGAGCTAGACTTGAAAATACGGGTGAATAAGGAAAGGGTTACTTTTTTAAATTCACCCTTAGAACTCTACCACAAGAGTATTTCATTAATTTTAGGCTTGTTACAACAAATAGAAAAGTCTTTGGAATTATTTCCAGATTCCCCCGTTCTTGAAAAATTAGAGGATAACAGTTTAAAGCTAAAAAAAGCGTTGATTATGCTTATTCTGTCTAGAAAAGACATGTTTTCTAAGGCAGAATAGATGTTTTACTCTAACGTTGGAGTACACTTTGCAAACCTTAGTTTTTTGCTCTTTTAAGGGTGGGACAGGAAAAACAACACTTTCCCTGAATGTAGGGTGTAATTTAGCTCAATTTTTAGGAAAGAGAGTACTTCTAATTGACCTAGATCCCCAATCAAATCTCTCATCTGGATTGGGGGCTAGCATCGAAGGCAACCATAAAGGCCTTCACGAAGTGATGTGTGCCTCAAATGATTTAAAATCAATAATTTGTAAAACAAAAAAAACTGGGGTAGACATAATCCCTGCATCATTTTTGTCAGAACAATTTAGAGAATTTTCTACAAATGGCATCCCAAGCAGCAATTTACGGCTGTTTTTAGATGAGTATTGTTCGCCTTTATATGATGTGTGCATAGTAGATACTCCACCTAGTCTTGGTGGATTAACAAAAGAAGCCTTTATTGCAGGAGACAAACTAATCGTATGTTTGATTCCTGAGCCATTTTCTATTCTCGGGCTGCAGAAAATTAGAGAATTTTTAATTTCTATAGGCAAACCTGAGGAAGAACATATTCTTGGGGTAGCACTATCTTTTTGGGATGACCGGAGTTCGACTAATCAAACGTACATAGATATCATTGAGTCAATTTACGAAAATAAGATTTTTTCAACAAAAATACGCAGAGATATTTCTTTGAGTCGTTCCCTTCTTAAAGAGGATTCTGTGATCAATGTATATCCAACTTCAAGAGCTGCAACAGATATTCTGAATTTAACACACGAAATATCTGCTCTTTTAAATTCTAAACACAAACAAGACTTTTCCCAGAGGACACTGTGAATAAACTGGAAAAGGAAGCTAGCGTCTTTTTTAAAAAAAATCAGGAATCCGTTTCTCAAGACTTTAAGAAAAAGGTTTCTTCAATTGAGATGTTTTCAACTTCTTTAAATTCGGAGGAAAACCAGAGTCTGGATCGGCTTTTTTTGTCTGAGACTCAGAATTTATCAGATGAAGAATCTTACCAAGAAGATGTTTTGTCAGTAAAACTTCTGACAAGTCAAATAAAGGCTATTCAAAAACAACACGTGCTCCTTCTTGGAGAGAAGATTTACAATGCGAGAAAGATACTAAGTAAAAGTTGTTTCTCTTCAACAACCTTTTCATCTTGGCTAGATTTAGTTTTCAGGACTAAATCATCCGCCTATAATGCGTTGGCTTATTATGAACTTTTCATAAGTCTACCAAGCACAACTTTGCAGAAAGAGTTCCAATCAATCCCGTATAAGTCTGCATATATTTTAGCTGCTAGGAAAGGAGACTTAAAAACAAAAGTCTCTGTTATAGGGAAAGTTTGTGGAATGTCCAATGCATCTGCTATCCGGGTTATGGACCAACTTCTTCCTTCATCTAGAAGTAAAGATAATCAAAGATTTTTCGAATCTGATTTAGAGAAAAATCGACAGTTATCAGATCTTCTCGTAGAACTGCTTCGCATTGTATGTTCTGGAGTTTTCTTATCTCCTTATAACGAAAACCTTCTGCAGCAGTTGTTTGAAGTCTATAAGCAAAAGAGCTGATCCGCCGTCAGCTCTTATATATATATCTATTATATATATATATTTTAGGGATTCGATTTTACGAGAGCTTCGCGCAACTCTTGGTGGTAGACCTTGCAACTCTTGGTGGTAGACCTTGCAACTCTTGGTGGTAGACCTT